>NZ_JAUBRA010000003.1:0-2500 GCF_036701555.1 Microcoleus sp. Pol10D4 | reverse complement strand
TACTTTTAAACAAAACCTCATCACGGGCTGGCAAGAAGAGTCAAAAGCTGGATAAAATTAAGAACATAGCCCTCAAACCTCTCTGACAGAATGAGAGCTTATTGTGTCTAATCTAATGTCTAAAGTAGTTTCAGGGCAAAGCTCCCTCCCTAATCCCTTTCCTTCGCTGCGCCCACCATTGACCCTATATAGCAATCCTAAATGATTTTCTATATCTAGAGCAATCCTAAATGATTTTCTCTGTGTAAGTATATTGACGTATTTTGGGGAAATCAAATTTATGTTCGTTAGCTGGGGGGGTGACAACCCGCCTGAAACCCATAGTTAGTAAGGATTGAGCCAACTTGTGGTAAAAAAAGATAGGCAGCATAATTGTTACACGCTTGCCTATCCCAAAAAATAATGATACCAACATTCTACCTCATTCATTTAAAAAAACAACTAAGTTCAGCTCAATTGAAACTGATTGAAATCTTGCTACCCTTGATACAATCAGAAAAACAAGTGAGATTAGAACGACTGGCACGGGTATTTCCTTACAGGGTAAGAGCATCTCAATCATGCTTGACAAAAGCACTTGAGAATTTGCATCATATAGTCATTGTTCATCGCGGCCCGTTTGATTTTTTGTCGCAGACTACGCTTGAGAGTTGTTTCCTGGTTGACCGCATTCAGCGCCAGCCGTCTTACCAGAGGGAAGTTCTGAGGACTGTTGAGAGAACGAATGCGGGATTTATCTTCATTAAAAGTCACATCTAAACTCCAATGAACTTGGTTTTCAATCCCCCAATGTTGACGAATAGCACGACCATTTAGCTGAGCATCTACTGGTAAAGAACTTAAGTAAAATTGTACCTCGTGAGTGATTTTGTTCCACAGATGACGCACTCTTAAGGGCGATAACAATAGTGTGCAATCCTGCCCATTGCTCTTGCTTGTAAAGTCCTCCTAATTGGGCAACTGATACCGACCAGACTTTTCGAGTTTCGACGCGATGATGACCCTTTTCGGTTCGCGAATCATAACTCATTTCAACTCCCATAAATTCCTGAATTTTTGCAGTTTCAAACCAAGATTTAACTTGATTGTAAAGAGTGGGATGATTGCTTTTTAGTGCCACGACATAATCGGCTTTTTTCTGACGAATCAGTCGGACTATTTCTGTTTGCGTCCCCATCGCATCAATGGTGATAATCGCTCCGGAAATGTCGATTAATTCTAGTAGTGCTGGAATAGCTGTAATTTCATTGGAGTGGTCTTCAACTTTTACTTGCCCGAGTACCAAACGCTGTTCGCTCGCCCAAGCTGTCACTAAATGTAAGTTTTTTAAACCTTTCTCTCGATCGTAAGAACCTCGCAAGCTTTTGCCATCTATCGGGATAATTTCTTGGAAAACTGAACCCATGATTTGTTGCAACCATTGCGATAACTTCTGCTCTAAAGCTTTCGGGTCCAGCCTTTCAAATACACGACGAAATGTATCATCGCTGGGGATGCCATTAGGTAACTCTAAAAATTCTTCTAACCATTGCTGCTTGCTCAAGCCATAATTTTCGATGTCTTCCCACCCGACAGCGCCGGCGATCGTAGCTAAGATGGTAATTACCAGAATGTCTTTGAGTAAGTGTTGTTTGGTTCGGTCTACTCTGGGGTCTGGTAGATCGTCAAAATAAGTTGATAAGCCCATTTGTAAGTCTTGCAGGTCGATGGGTCTTGGCCTGTCGATCGTCGGCGATGATTTGGGCTGATTCACAACACGAGCGAATCCTTTCTGCATTGTTTTTTCCTCACCCTTCGTGACTGATCTGAAGCAGTATTATAGGACGCATTTGACATCTTTAAGGCTGCGGGTCGATCGCCCGTGGTGGAGCGATCGCCCGTGGTGATTCGATCGCCCGTGGTGGAGCCATCGCTCCTGGTGATTCGATCGCCCGCTACGAGCATCACTTACACTGGAAAAGGGATCTCGTCACAAGACCTTTAATGGATTCTATTGAACCGCTATTGACTGGATACTCATTCATATCTTGCCCTTAAAGTCAAGTACAATTTATACCAAATTAGATGAGCTTACCCTGTATTTCCTTACCCAATTACAACGGAAAGTCGGCGTAGAAAACTACAAAGATTTCTGGATTTACCAAACTTAACTATCTCATTAATTTGGTTCCCCTTAATTACTTATTGGTTGACAACTTATTGCCCCATTGGTACTCGTTTATCAATTGCAATCGACCGCAGTCAATGGGGCAGCATTAATCTTTTTATGGTGAGCCTAATCTGGGAAAAAAGAGCAATTCCATTATACTGGTCACTGTTGCCCAAATTGGGAAACAGTAACTTCGAGTCACAAACAGGCAATTTACAGCAAGTTTTACCATTATTTTCCGAATATAAAGTCATCGTTTTAGGAGACCGTGAATGGGAGCATCCCGCTTTTTAACTAAGCATACCTACCCATTTTAATCTCATTATTTAAATATGCACATCTGAGTCTTAA
>NZ_JAUBRA010000120.1:0-8937 GCF_036701555.1 Microcoleus sp. Pol10D4 | reverse complement strand
TACCTGTTTTTCTTGCACCCTTACTACTTTTTTGGTCGGAAAATCCCTACACTGTTTACTTTTCTCACTGATTCAGCAAACCCTAATTATTCCAGCAGTTCTACAGTGCCGAGATACCCGTCTACTCGCACTTTTTGACCGTCTCGCAAGCGAGTTGTAGCTTCAGCAATATTCATAACTGCGGGAATTTTGTACTCGCGAGCGATTATTGCTCCGTGAGATAATTGTCCACCAACTTCGGCGATAATTGCTGTTGCTCCTAATAGCAGGGGTCCCCAACCTGCATCGGTGTATGGGACTACTGCGATCGCATTTTCTCCTAAATCTGTGCTCGCGGTGCGGCAAATCTTGACAAAGCCTTCGACACGGCCGATACTCGCGGGAATTCCCTGGATAATATTAGTTTCTGATGTTGCCAGTTCGATCGCCCTTGTCTGAGAATTTGGCAGCAAATTGCCGTAGACCACGGGGGGAATCGGACGATCGCGATCGGCTACCAGGCGATCGCGCCTTTCCGTAATTGTATCCTTAAACGAAACACTTGCACCGCTACGAATCCACTGCTGAATTTCCCCAAATTTTAGATAAAAAATATCCCCGCTTTCCTGAAACACCTGCATTGCCAATCCGTAAGCTTCAATCTCCAAAAAACTCCACCGTAAATGAGCCAACAACCGCGCGTAAATTTCGCTAATTTCGTTTTTGACGAGCGCTCTTTCTTGACATTTATCTAATCGCCACTTCTGCGAAAAAGTCAATTTTATTTCACGCTTTTCAACTAAATTAGTTTCGGCTTTTTGAGCCATAGTTATTAGCAACTTTTGATAAATTTCCGGTTGTTCTCGCCAAGTAGGAACAGCAATATCCGTTCCCACCTCGCTCAAATATCCGTAAATATCAAGCCACTTTTCAAAATCTGCTTGTAAAGCCGGAGTTTCCGCAAATGTCTGTGCTAAATCTGCGACAGAAACAGTTTTGTCAGACTGCGAAACAGCCGATTGCCGCAATTTCTGAGCCAACTGCTGTAAAGCTCGCACAGAAGCAATTTCAGGAGCGCTGTCATTGCCCAGCCATTCATCGGAAACGCGAAAAATTGCCTTGCGAATAGCCAGCCCGATCGGCCCTAATATATTGTAGTAAGTAATCGGTTTCAGCCACTCCTGAATTTGCTCCGCCCTCTCCAACAATTCCGTTAAATATTGATAATTGGGAATTGGGCATTCGGCATTGGGCATTAATATTTCTTCTTCGCTCGAACCTCTTCCTTCTTCCTTCTTCCCTCTTCCGACTTCCATCGGACGGACATCCGTTACATCCGTTACATCTTGTACAGTGCTCGTTGCCGAACTTCCTTCTTCCTTCTCCAGACTTTGGAGTGCCGGGAGGAAAATAGAAGTACGATCGCCCTTAAATTCTGCATTCAGCGCCCTCTCCCGCTGCACCAGACGCCACAAACCGGGCAAAGAAGGCAAAATCTTCCCCAAAGGCGGCTTGCCCATTTTTTGCCCTCTGAGCAAAAATTCCAAACCCTGCTCCGGCAATCCCATCATCCGAAAAATTTCGCCCAACAAAGTCGCATTAAAATAGGCGTGAGAACCAAGCAAAGTTGCCGTTTCGTTAAAGTTTAAATTGCTGGCGTGATCGCCCAAAACCACCTGAAAAATCTCTCCCCAAACCCCGCAAGTCAGCGGCCGATTAATCGACCAAGTTAACGGACGAATTGCACCAGGAATCACTTCGGCTGCAATAGTGCGCGTCCAAAAAGGCTGCAAATTAGTAATTGGGCGGCTTTGCAAAATCCAAACTTTTTCACCGTCCCAACTCCACTCAATATCCTGCGGGATTCCGTGAAAAAATGCTTCAATCGCTTGGGCTTGTTTCACCAATTCTGCTAAAAGGAATTTAGCAATAATTGAATTACTTTGAAGTTCAGTTAATGTTTTTTCTAAGGATTCAGCTTTATTAAAATCAATTTCTAAATGAACCGGAGTACATTGTCCCCGGACAACAGCTTCGGCTCCTCCCGGTAAAGCTTCTATAATTACCTGGGAACCGCCATCTAAAGGATTGCGACTGAACATAACTCCCGCAAATTCGCTGTCAATATAAGGCTGAATTAATACAGCCATTTGGGTATCGGGGAGTTGCCGTTGGCGGCGGTAAGCCACAGCTTCGGAAGTCCAATAAGACTGGCGACAGCGATTAATTGCATCGAGCAATTCTGCTTCAGTGAAAACAGGGCCAATAGTTTGATATTGTCCGGCGGCAGAACTCGTATCGCCATCTTCTCCCGCTGCAGAAGAACGCACAATCATTCGATTTTGGATTTTGGATTTTAGAATTTGGATTACAGAATTACTGATTAACAGTAGAGCGGGATTTTCCTCATTCTTTCTTCCCTCTTCCTTCTTCCCTCTTCCTTCTTCCTTCTTCCTTCTTCCTTCTTCCTTCGATGACAATATCCAACCAGAGGGTACATTAAAACCGGCGCGTTTGAGTTGAGACAATTTAGCCGCTTTATCGCCGCAGATTGCAGCATCTAACGAGTCATCAAGAGAAAACAATTGCTCTGATTTAGATAAAGCCATATCATCACCCTGAGTGAAGTTAATTGCTGCTAACAACAAAGCTAATCCTGCTGCTGCTAAAAATTCTGGCATTGATTGTCGCCACACCAAAACCCAGATTGGGGTGCACAGACAGCCGCAACGGGAAGCAAAAAGTCTGGCCCGATCGCCCTCACCCCACCACCGCTGTGCCAAACCCCACACCAGCAGCCCCCAAATCCCCGATGATACAGCCACCGGCGGCGAAAATACCAAAAGACCCCAAACAGCGTTGGTCACGCCTCCACCTCGGGCGATCGCATATCTGCCCGCAACTAGAGGAATTAACAGGGCGATCGCGATCGCAGGTGCATCCGGGAAGCAAAATCGCCCCGCCAACACCGGCAAAATACCCCTGGCAATTTCCGCCAACACCGCCACAATTCCCGCTAATTTCCCCCCGTGAATGAAAGCTGCCGACACCCCCACATTCCCCGTGCCCAGCGCCCTCAAATCTCGGCGGGTAAAGACTCGCACCGCCCATCCCGTTAGCGGTAAAGCACCCAGGCTGAAACTAGCAGCCAACAGCAATGCTATTGTCCCCAACGGCATAAAATCAGCTCTCCTATTTTCAAGCTCTAAACATTATGACCGCAATTCTGCCACTTTTTCAGCCTTCAGATATATCAACCAACCGCCCTTAGCACTTAAAATAATGTAAAAGTAGAGTAGATAAGGATTTAGCCTAATGATAGATCTCAGCTTGACCACTCCCATGGCAGTTGTTGTTGCACCCATCAAGCGAGTAATGATTGAGCTGCTGATGCAGCAGCCAGTGCCGGAATCAAGTGTCAGCTTGACCACTCCAATATTAGTTCTTGTTGCTGGCTTTCTTGCCGCAGTTACGATCGGCTCGATCGCGTGGTACAACTCCAAGCGCCCACCCGGTTGGGAAGCCAAAGAACGCCCTGATTTTGTACCGAAAGTTGATAAAGACGATTTGATTGCTGATGTTTCTGAGTCAAATAAAAAATAGAATAAAGCTGTTTTAGCTCGGAAAAAGCTTTGAGAGGAATAGGAATTACCCTTGCAGATCGCTCCGGTAGGGTGCGCCTTGGCGCGCCTTACGCTATGTAGAAAGGCTTTGAGTGAATAGTTTTAATTGACCGCAAGCACTAATGTCAATAAAGGGAGCGCTCATCCCGCGATTGATCGCTTTCTTTACATTGATGCAATATATCATTAGATAGATTTAATCATAGAAATTTAGAAGTTGACTACAGCTTTGGAGTTCTCTTGAAATTAAGACTCTTTTGGGGCGTTGCGTTTGAGATATCTCACCACCTCTTCGTAAATTTGACTGCTAAGGCGATCGCCCCGACGACCATTTCCACTTTGATGTCATAAGTTTATGGTTTCGAGGTATTGGCGATCGCTCTAAACCAAAGTGGCTGTTTGAGGCTGGGACTTTTTTTCTACACCTAATTGGCTCCGCTTCACAACCAACAGGGTAATATCATCAAACACTTTTTGATGGCCGATATGTCGCCGCACATCGTCAATCACCGCTTGCTTAATTTCTTCAGCAGACAAATCCCAGTTTTTGCTGATGACTTCACACATCGCCTCAATGCCATATTGTTTTTTGTTAATGTCTTTGGCTTCAGGAATACCATCGGTATATAGCACGATACCATCTCCTAACTGTAGCTCTATTGAAATTTGACTGATGAACTCAGCAATGTCATCGTCAAGAGCAATCGGAAAACCTAAATCCATCGTGTCTATTCGCTCAACCTGTCCGCCAAGGCGCACAATGATTGTTTCTTCATGCTGACCGCTAATGCTGACCCGTCCTTCGGAATAATTTAAAATCGCTAGGGTGAGACTTTTCTCAGATTTCATGCGCTGCACGTTTTTATACAGGGTGCGGTTGAGCGCATCTAGGAACCGAACCGGATCAGTTTCGCGGATCTCATTGAGGGTACGAACGGCTGTTTGCGCCATCAGCATCAATATACCGCTTTCGAGTCCATGTCCAGTAACATCACCGATGCCCAGAGTAACAACACCATCACTGTTTAACACCTCATAGTAGTCGCCTCCGACTTCATCGGCAGCCTCCATGTATCCGGCAATATCGAGTCCTTCAATTTCCAGTTCATCAGCATTGGGCAGAATCATTTGCTGCATTTGACGCACGATATCCAATTCAGCACCCATGCGAAGATTGTCTTCCTTGAGTCTCTCGTTGAGGACAATGATTTCGTCGTTGGCAGTTGCCAGTTCTGCCGTGCGTTCTTTAACTTTATCTTCTAGTGTTTCAAACGATTCCTTCAGTTGCCCTGCCATGCTGTCGAAGGAACGTTCCAGTGTATCAATTTCTTGAATTTCCATAAAGTGAGTAGTGTCTACTCGCTTGTCGAGGTTACCAGCAGCAATTTGTTCAGCAGCTTTAGTGATTCGGATAATGGGAATGGTAATCGAGCGGGCAGTCAGGACACCGAGTACAATTGCCAAAGCTAGTGCTGCTAAACACAGTAAGATTGTGTTGCGAGTATTAAGGTTAATCTCCCCCATAAAATCGGACTCTGGAATCACTAGGACGACTACCCAGTTGAGTCCCAACTTATCTTGCCAAGGTGTGACAGACACAAACGTTTTTTCATTGTTAATTTTCATTGAAAGCATTTGGGGAGTGCTGATCTGACCAAAAGTGCCAAAGCGATCGCGCAACTGTTGAGCCGACTCGCGCAGCAGGGGTTCTTGGCTTTGAAATACATTCAGGCGTTGGGCTTTGCCATCAACTTCCCTGTAGGATTTCTCCTGGCTGGAACTGGCAATAATCATGCCATCCCGTTCCATGATAAAAATTTTGCCAGACGAACTGATGTGTAAATTACGTAGGAAATCACTGATTTGGGACAGAATGAAATCTGCTGTCAGTACACCCCTCAATCGCTTCGATGAGTCATACACCGGGTAGGTAGAAACAACGGAAATGATGTCAGGGCGATCCACCCATTGATGGATGGGATTCCAGGTTGGTTTACCCTTAGCTACCGTATTTTTGTACCATCCATCTTCCCTGGGATTCCAGGTTCCCCCCGTTGACAAAAGTTTTTTTAGATTGCCCCTTTCGTCAAGGGAATAGCGTTTGGTGTGCGTTACATCGGGTGCTTCTATCCTTTCTGTATATAAAGAACCATCGTCTCCTCGTTCAAGGGCGACACACTCTCCTTGCTGGCTACAGAACACAATATTACTGAGCTTTTCAGACAACTTCATTTCCCGCCAAAAAAATCGTCTGGTTGTATCGAAATCCTCTGGGTTTAGCATCCCCAGGTCGATCGCCTGTGCATTAATTCCATTCACTTGTTGGGGTGTTGCTAGGTAGTTACTTAACTGCTGACTGACGCGGCTACTCACCTGATTACTGAGTTGGGTTGCCAAGTCCTCAACGGATTTTTGCCCATTGCGGAAGGAGAGATAACCAACTAACCCAACAGCCGCTACAATTTGCAAAACGAAGGGAACGACGAGGGCTGTACGGAGACGCAATTTACGAGAAGTATTTTTCACAGATTTCATGGGGATATAGCAATCCTAAATGATTTGCAAAATTATACATGAGCAAGATGCTCACATTGCAAGGATTCTGGTCTCAATCAATTTTGCGACTGATTTAGGATTGCTATAGTGATTAGCTAAAAATAATTCACCCGTTCACCATGGGTTCCAGTTGTTGCAGTACGTTATTAGGAGTTTCTACCTGTTGCTTCACAACCAGCATGGGAAGATCATCACTGGCTTAGCGGGACACAAACTGCGTTTTAAGCCCAAACAAAGCCTACACTGGCTTTATAGGAAGCTGTAGAAATCCCTGTTTTCTTGTACCCAGCATATTTATGGGATTTGCTCTCAGCAGTTTACAGGCAATATGTACTGTATTATACAGATATTTGGGTCATATATGAAAAAGCTTTTCCTCGCAAGCGACACTAATCTGGCTGGAGAGATACGGGCAAAAATTTTGATATCGAAAGATTTAATAACACCCTGCTTCCCAGGATACCTCGCTATTGTAATAAAAACTCTGTCATTTTATAAAAAGCTGTCCCATCATATGGGGATATCTGGTATTTTATCTATCATTACAACGCTTCTTTACGCCTAAAAGTGTTTAGGATTTTTCCTGGCTATGCAGAACGACCCCAAAATTTAAGTTTAGTAACGAAACTTGCCTGGGAATTTTGAGATAATTTACTCAAGATATTCGAGTTTAGCACAGTTGGTAGCAGAAAGAGTTCACGACATTAAGAATCCAGCCAGTTTTATTTACAGCAAAATAGTTCATTTTCATCCATCTGTTTTATATTTCTCCAACATGATTAAATTTACCCTAAATACTCTCCCGAATTCGCACCAGAAATTACCTAAAATTTAAAAAATCTTAATCTGGAATTTATCAAAAATACAGAAATAGTGTAAGTCAGGTTGAGCAGAAAGCAGCTCTACAAGCATTTATCTAGTTTCAATAAATTATATTATTTATGTAGGGGCTAATTTCAGACAGCCCCTACACCATTTTTGGTTCCACTGGCTTATTTTTGCAGCGGATTGAGTTTCGTAACCGAGCTTTCCTTGGCATCTTCAGCGCTATCTTTCAGGAAACCAGAAGCATCCTTAAAGGCGGCGCCTACTCTCTCTAAAATATTGGCATCGGGATCGCTGCGATCGAATACGGGTTGAGCCTTAGCAGGCTGTCCGTCTGGCGAGTCTAACAGAGTTTTATCTCCGCCGAGTTCGAGGTCGAACTTGTCAGTTTCCATCGGTGCAGAGCCCGGATAAAGCAGCTTTGAGGAATTAGATTCACCCGTAGTCGAGGCCAGGAGACGATCGCCCAAGATCGACAAATCAGCCCGATTCTTTTCTGCTTTAGCAGGCGATTGATTGACTTTAGGGTCAGTAGACATTTGATAATTCGTGTATCCATCTCCACCGCCCTTGTGGGGGTTATTCATTCCTCCCATTTGAACGGGAGGATTCTCAGGCCGAGCACCTCGAACATCGCCCGCATTGCAAGCGGTGCTGGTAAACAGCAGCACACCTGCCATCAATACAGTCAAAAATTGACCGATACGCAGTCTTTTAAAAAAAGCAGTTACAGTGTTCACAAAATTTTTCCAATTTTTTACTACTACTTGTCAAGAGTAAAAGTGAACTCCCCATGCCTGCCTCTAACGGCGGTGATATTTTGGTGCGGGTTGCTACCGACTTTTTTATAACTTTAGAGGGATTTCATCAACTGCGGAGATTTTTCAAAAGCCAAGCATAATAATGGTAGGGTGCGCCAGTTCCAATAGTTGCTGGAATTGAAGAGCTTTCTTGTTTTTGACCCACCCTACAAGCTCCTAATCTGGGAATTTTTCGACTTTCGCTTCAGCTTGCAAAGTCAGCACACCAGCTTCCACATTTAGCTGCTGAATTCGCAGGGATATTCCCTCAAGTTCAAAATTTCGCAAGTTTAAAACTTCACCAGCTTTGTCAGCCAAAGCTGCTGTTAACTCCGGCGAAAATTCCTTGTTTTCGGGATACTCGACATCTTGAAGAGAAATTGCCCAACCGCCCGCTGCAATTTGAGGTTGTGATATAAAATAAATTTTTTCCGTGGAGGAAGTTTCCCGCACCAATACCTCAGCATTTAAAGCGATTTTTCCGGCTAGCAATTGGCACTCAATAGTTTTAACGTCTATTGTCCGCTGTTGTCCGTCAACAGTAACTTGTAAGTTTTTCAGTTTCCTGCTGATGTATTCGGAATTAAAAGCGCGGTTGATATCGCTTTCTGTTAAAACTGCGCGCGCCCCACCAAAGGCAGGCCCGTTCAGTTCAATTTTGCCAAACATAGCGGTGAGGGGATTGACAGCAATATCCTTGACGTGAATTTGCAATTCTTCCACGCGCAAATCTTGTTGCATTACCAATCCTTTGCCCTCAACGGCAACGGCCTCTACTTCTCCCTGGGCTAGCTGGCCAGGATCGGTGTTAACTGTGACAGACAAAGTTTCGGATTCGTCTAATTTGCTAGCAATAGCAATCTCGGCTACTTTGTCGATCGCCTGTTCCCCTAAACTTCTATTTTGTTGAAGCACGCTCAGAATTCCTAATAATATTGTTTAAAAATAGTAGTTAATACTTAATAAAGTTAGCGTCTTCCTCTCGGTAGGTTTCACGTCTGAAAAAAACTCAGCCAAAGACAGAGGGTTTCCAGAAAATTGCTAAAATTAATCAGGTACTCTTCGGCGCACTCTACATTGACAATCAAGCATCCAGGATACAAGCCCCCGGATTCATTCCTTCGGAGACTCAGGACCCAGAAATAAAAAACCTG
>NZ_JAUBRA010000119.1:0-9082 GCF_036701555.1 Microcoleus sp. Pol10D4 | reverse complement strand
AATACATCAATATACTTACACAGAGAAAATTATTTAGGATTGCTCTAGATATAGAAAATCATTTAGGATTGCTATAGTGGGCAGTTGATCGTTGATGGTTGTCATTAATCATAAATTTCTCAACGTCTCCCCGTCTCCCCATCTCCCGTCTCCGTCGCTCGATCGCCCTAAATTGAAATAATTCTTTACAATAAAAAAGTAACAATCCAATTAACTTTGACAAAATCCCTTGAAAATGCCTGTAAACCTACTTTCTCCAACCACAGCCTCCACGCAAACACCGACACTCGACTTTGACATAGCCATCGTCGGAGGCGGCATAGTCGGGGCCACCTTAGCCAGCGCCTTAAAAGATTCTGGATTAAAAATCGCAATAATTGAAACCCAACTCCCCGCCGCCGCCGCAGCCAAAAAACAAGCCTATGCAATCACCCTGCTATCAGGAATGATCTTAGAAGGTATCGGCGTGTGGCAGCAAATCTTGCCGCAAATCACCACCTTCGAGCAAATTAGCCTCTGCGACGGCGACTATCCCGGTGTTGTGGAATTCCACCGCCCGGATTTGGGAAATACTGGTAAATTGCCGGTACCAAAAGCAGCTTTAGGTTACGTTGGCGAACACGGAGTCATGCTATCAGCTTTGCAAGAATGTTTGGCAAAAAACCCGAATTTTAGTTGGGTTTGTCCGGCGGAAGTTATCGAGGTAAAATATTTAACCGATTGCGCGGAAATAGAAGTTAAACAAAACGGCGAAACTCGGACAATACGCACCAAATTATTAGTCGCCGCCGACGGTTCGCGATCGCGCATCCGCACCGAAGCCAACATCAGCACTCGCGGCTGGAAATACTGGCAATCCTGCGTTGCTATCACTATTAAAGCAGAAAAACCGCACAATGATATCGCTTTTGAGCGCTTTTGGCCGAGCGGCCCGATGGGAGTTTTACCATTACCTGGGAACCGCTGTCAAGTAGTTTGGACAGCACCCCACGCGGAAGCTAAAGCTTTGCAACAAATGGATGAAACAGAGTTTTTGACTTTGTTGGAACAGCGCACGGGCGGGCTTTTAGGGCGTTTGGAATTGGAGAGCGATCGCTTTTTGTTTCCCGTGCAGTTAATGCAGAGCGATCGCTACGTTTTGCCCAGATTAGCATTAATTGGCGACGCGGCCCACTGCTGCCATCCCGTCGGCGGCCAGGGATTGAATATGGGCATTCGAGACGCTGGGGCGATCGCCCAAATCTTGCAGCAAGCGCACCAAAGAGGCGAAGACATCGGCGATTTGCGAGTATTGAAACGGTATGACAACTGGCGCAAAAAAGAGAATTTAATCGTGTTAGGATTTACCGATTTTCTAGACAGATTATTTTCTAATACTTGGCTGCCAATTGTAGCATTTCGCCGCTTTGGATTGTGGTGTTTGCGGACAATTCCCCCAGTGAGGTTTTTAGCTTTGCGCTTGATGACTGGCTTGATGGGGCGGCCGCCGGAATTAGCGAAAAATTAGAAGAAACCGGGTTTTTTCCTATGTTGCTTGCACTCTAGCGGTGTTGCCACAACCGCCAGGGGTTTCAACCCCTGGCTAATAGCGAAAGTCGGTTGAAACCGACTGAAAATCCGAGATAAAAATGAAAAACTCTTTAGTCCTCTTCAGAGGACTTTCGCTATGAGACAGGGGTTTCAACCCCTGGCGGACTATCGGGCTAACCGAGGTTTCTCGCCACTCGCACCATCAAAGAAACCGGGTTTTTTCCTCAATCTTTGCAATGTTACGAAGTTGGTCGCAAAAACGCGATACAATGATCTACTAAGCTCAAACCCAGCCCTGACGGCAATAGAAAAACTATGCAGCCCGAACAAGAACAAGAAATTCTCAACCTGCGCGATCGCCAATTAACGCCCAAACAAATTGCCCGAAAGTTAGGATTGAAAGCATCCGAAGTCAGTACCTTTCTTCAATCTCATGCAGAACAAACAGCCCTCGCTAGCGCCGAAAAAGGAGAGTTATTGCCCGTTGCTCAATGTCTCGTGGATGTAAATTTTGCGAAGGTTTTGTTGGGGAATGAAACCTCTGAAACGAGCGGTTTGGGTTTAGTGGTGGTGACTCGTTCCAAGGGATACAATCGTTTTGTTACAGCCTCTTATTTGATCGACTACTGGTGTTTGGGAGTTAAGGATGCCATGCCGCCACGTAACTGCAACGATAGCCAATATAAAAATTTCGTTCAGCTTTGTTACTCGCAGTTTATGCAAGAGTACGAGGAGATTAGTTTAGAGCAAGCACAAGCCCTGGTTTGGGGTGCGATCGCCTATGCCAAAACATTAGGCTTTGAACCGCATCGCGATTTCGAGCAGTCGAAGGCTCATTTAGGAGAATCAACCAGCGAAATTGGCTTGAAATTCGGTCGCAATGGAAAACCTTGTTATATTGAAGGGCCTCACGATAATACAAGGAAAATTATCAATACGCTTAAAAACTCTGTGGGAGAGGGTAATTTCGATTACTTGTTCGGGATGGGGTAGAAATTGATACGGGGGAGCGTCAACCGCCAAACCACCAATCATGGTAAAATAAACATCGGTGTTACTGACAACTCCCCACAATGGAAGAAACCCGCGCCCAAGCTTATCTGCAATTGGTTAATGCCCTCCTGAATTGCCCCAACGGAGACGAACCGCAAATATTACAGGATAACTCAGAATTACTGGATCGCGGATTTCTGCAAGCTTGTGAGTTAGTAGCAGAAAACTTGACCCAACAAGGACAGGAAAATGCAGCTAGTTTCTTGCGAAATCTCGCCAGTCAGGTAGGGCAATTCTTGGATGGGAAGGATGAGGGAGATAGCGATAACTCTGAAGGTGAAGATTCCCAAGAATATGCAAAGTTTCTCCTAGAATTATTGCAAGCAGAAGAAAGCTATAGCGGTGTTGCAGTAATTTACCCCATGCTGGCTCAACGGCAACATCTCCTCAATGCCCGTTTTGCCGAGATTTTACAGCAAGTGGCTACTCATTTAATTGCCGAACATCCAGAAGCAATTGAGTCAATTCTCCCCTACATTGCAAATTTGAGTATTGATATTAGTGAATTTCCTCTGGGGAAAAGAGCGAATAATATTGAAATTGCGATCGCAGGTTATCAAATAGTTTTAAACAATCGCCAACCGGGGAGCGAAAAATGGGCGCAAACCCAAAATAATCTGGGACTTGCCTACCATTCCAGAATCAGGGGAGAGAAAGCAGAGAATCTGGAACTGGCAATCGCATCTTACTCGGCGGGATTAGAAGTCCTTACCCGTCATGCCTCTCCCCAAGAATGGGCCCAGATACAAAATAATCTGGCCAATGCCTACAGTGACAGAATCAGGGGAGAGAAAGCACAGAATATCGAAAGGGCAATCGCATTTTACAATGGTGCATTAAAAATCCTCACCTGTGAAGTCTTTCCCGAATATTGGGCCCAGACGCAAAATAATTTGGCGACTGCCTACTATTCCAGAATCAGGGGAGAGAAAGCACAGAATATTGAACAGGCGATCGCATTTTACAATGGTGCATTATCCGTCCGCACCCGCGAAGCCTTTCCCCAAGATTGGGCGATCACGCAAAATAATCTGGCAACTGCCTACTTATACAGAATCAGGGGAGAGAAAGCAGAGAATATCGAAAGGGCGATCGCATTTTACAATAGTGTATTATCCGTCCGCACCCGCGAAGCCTTTCCCCAAGATTGGGCAACGACGCAAAATAATCTGGCAATTGCCTACTTTGACAGAATCAGGGGAGAGAAATCACAGAATATCGAACAGGCGATCGCATTTTACAATGGTGCATTATCCGTCCGCACCCGCGAAGCCTTTCCCGAATATTGGGCCCAGACGCAAAACAATCTGGGAAATGCCTACTTTGACAGAATCAGGGGAGAGAAAGCACAGAATATTGAACAGGCGATCGCATTTTACAATAGTGTATTATCCGTCCACACCCGCGAAGCCTTTCCCCAAGGTTGGGCAACGACGCAAAATAATCTGGGACTTGCCTACTTATACAGAATCAGGGGAGAGAAAGCCCAGAATATCGAACAGGCGATCGCATTTTACAATGGTGTATTATCCGTCCACACCCGCGAAGCCTTTCCCGAATATTGGGCAACGACGCAAAATAATCTGGGACTTGCCTACAGTAACAGAATCAACGGTTCGCGCGCGGAAAATCTGGGGCGAGCGATCCTTTGTTACCGAGATGCACTTTCAATTTTTACCCGCGAGGCTTTTCCGCAAGACTATGCTAAAACCTTATTTAATTTAGGGAGGGTCTATCGAAAAGTTCCCAACTTGCAGCTAGCTCACAATACTTTTGCCGCCGCCATTGATACAGTAGAATTCCTGCGGGGTGAGATTCAATCGGGGGATGAAACTAAACAGAAATTAGCGGAAGAATGGAATAGAGTCTACCTAAATATGGTGGAAGTTTGCCTAAAGCTAAAAAACTACACCGAAGCCATAGAATACGCCGAACGCAGCAAAGCCCGCAACTTAGTCGAACTCATCGCCACCCGCGACTTATACCCCAAAGGCGATATTCCCGAAATCGTTATCAACGAACTCTCACGCCTGCGTCGAGAAATTGATGCCGAACAGCGCCGACTAGACAACCAGCAGACAAATCGTAACAGCAACGGCGGCACAATATCGGGAGAACGCAGCCTCCAAATCGACAGCCTACAAACTACCAGCCGCGATTCTACCAATCTCACCCAATTGCGGCAACAACTCGACGAACTGCTCGTCCGTGACATCCAACCCATCGACCCCGACTTCCTGCTCACTCAAGAAGTTAAAGGCATCCTCTACAGCGATATTCAAGCCCTCACAGCAGAAAACACTGCTATCGTTGAGTGGTACATCCTGGACGACAAATTCCTCACATTCATCATCACTTCTCAATCACCAACTCCTATAGTCTGGCAATCTTCAAAAGCCGACTTTCAAGCCTTGCTAAACTGCGACGAATATCTCATAGATTACCAACAAGAGGATAAAACCGAATGGCGGGAAAATTTAGCCCCTCGCCTCCAAAGCCTATCTGAAATATTGCATCTCAATGAGATTCTGGAAAGAGTACCGCAACACTGCAAACAACTAATTTTAATTCCCCACCGTTTCCTGCACCTTTTCCCCCTTCACGCCTTGCCAGTTAGCCATGAAACCTGGCAGCGATTTAACGAAGAAACCCAGTCTCCTGAACCCACTAATCCTTGCTTGCTAGATTGCTTCAAACAAGGTGTCCGCTATTCTCCCAGTTGCCAACTGCTGCAACAGGCACAAAGGCGAAAACGCCCCAATTTCACTCACCTATTTGCCGTCCAAAACCCCACCAATGACCTGCAATTTACAGACTTAGAAGTGCCAGCGATTAGTCAGCATTTCCACCCCAAAGATATCCTCGTCAAAAATGATGCCAAAAAATCGGTCATAGATGACAGCCGCCTCCGCATCGCCCACTGCGCCCATTTTAGCTGTCACGGCTATTTTAACTTTCAACAACCTTTGCGATCGGCCTTACAGCTAGCCGACAGCGAATTACCCCCGCCTCCCCCAGAAGAAAACCCCACTCGCTATCTACCCTTACGAAATGGCCAAACCCTCGACCTCACCAAATGCCTCACCTTAGCAGACATCTTTGCCCTCGACTTCCGAGAATGCCGCCTAGTTGTACTCTCCGCCTGCGAAACAGGCATTAGCGACTTTAGCAGCATCAGCGACGAATATATCAGCTTACCTAGCGGTTTCCTGGTAGCCGGCAGTTCCAGTGTCGTGCCGACGCTGTGGGCCGTCAGCGATTTGTCTACCTCATTTTTGATGATAAAATTTTATCAGCTTCTCAAAGCCGGGTTAAGCGTCTCCCTTGCCCTTAACTCTGCTCAACTTTGGCTGCGGGATGCGACTAAAGAAGACTTGCAGGCATGGACAAGCAAACTTCCCTTGAATCCCACGCAAAAACATATACAGTTACCTGCATTATTTAATAAGATGGAAGCTAACGCTAAACCTTTTCAATCACCTTACCATTGGGCTGCTTTCTGTGCAGTAGGTAAATAGGAGTCTATAAATGTCATTTGCTGAAGACAACATTAGAGCATTTCAACAGTTGATTACTACCGAGCCTCTATTATTTTCTAAATACGAGGCTGAATTACACCAGCTAGGTGCTACTCTGTCCGATGATATCGAGGAAATATCTGATGCTGTCTCAAATTGGTGTGCTTGTGAAAGTCGCCCTCAAATACTTGAGGCTTTGATAAAGTTGCATGGTGATCTTGATAAGAATCGCCTGCCAGGAACAACCACCCTGAAAGCTCCACCACCGCCTCCACCTCCCAAAGTCTTCAGAGAAACGCTATTAAATGCCATCCAAGAAAGTTTTCCCAACAAGTCAAAATAGCACTCAGGACTTAGGTGATGAACAATCCTGAATTGATAGGCAAACTTGCCAACCCCAAACTAACGCTGTTTGCCTTTCATTTGTGCAACAATCTTGCAAAAGGCGATAAACAACCTGTAGACAAAGCAGATCATTTATGGCAGAAATGCGCTGCTTTGGGACACCTGCTGCAAACAAATCCGCAGCTCGATTTTTTACCCGAAAAGCTGAACAATCGAAACAGCCAAAATAGCCAACCGAGCGACTATCTTGAACTTTACGAGTCAAATGGCAATAGAGTTGTGTCATTTGAAACTGTTAGCCAACCGGATCGACTGCCCCTGAAAGGCGGAATTTACCCGCTGCAACTCCACGATACTTACGCCCTTGACTTCACGCTACTTTCTCCCAATTCAACAGTAGAAATCAACCAACTCAGCAATCTAAACTTTCAAGGCTGTCTGCTACCTCGCGAAATCCAAGCGTCACTGGGACAAACCCTAGTATTATTTGCCAAACCTGTTGATTTTGCTGGCAATCATCAAGATTTAGCAGAAGATTGTGTAGACGCTTTGTTTCAAGATTCAGAGCTTAAACAGCCAAAACCCTATTTAGTCGGTGAGGGAAAACTTCTAGGTAGTCCCATTTTTGAATTTGACAATAGTCAAGAAGATCCGAGATTAAAGTGTCATATCCTAGTCTGGTTAGATACTGATGAAAAAACTTCAGAGATAGAAGCATCCGGCAATTATTACCGTCCGCTGCTCAATTTGTTATGCTGCCGCAGTAAAATTCTTTATGTTTATCACCAAGCGTATCTTTGCAACAAGGAAGCGAGAAAACTGTACAGTCAATTAGAGGAAAAAGTAGAAGAATTTAGCCGTTTGAAATCAGATAGAAAGGAGCGTCTGGAACAACTAGAGGGCTGGCTGACTGAACTCCCCCAAATCGGGTTAAATTATGCGCGGTATTTGCGAGATATAGAACTGCACCGGATTACGATTGAAACGAATGTTGTAAACTATAGTTCTTGGCTCAAAAAACTTGGCGATTGCAGCGTAAAAGAAATCGATAACTTAGATTTTGTACAAGAATTTATTAAGGGTAGTTGCAAGACTTTTCGGCAACAGATTAAACTGAATATGAGTTATCTTACCGCAGGAAAGGAATTGTTTCAACAAATGATTGAAACTATCCGGGGTATTGTGGAAGTTGATGCTCAAAAACAACAGGTAAAGTACGAGAAAAATGAGAATAATCGCGATCGCAATTTACAAATTACCATAGCCGTTGTCGGTGTGGGTATAGGCGTTGCGGGGGTTGTTTCCAGCAGCTACACCTTGGCTGTAGACAAACCTTGGGGTTTCCCCTCTTTTCAGCATCCTCTGCTGTCGCCTCATCCCTTCTTTATTGCCATTATAGTTAGTTGCTTAGGTGGTGGAGTCTTGGGAGGGGTTGCTTGGCTGATTGCTCGTAAAGTGCTAAAATCATCATCCGATAGGCAAAGTGTATCTGGTTCCCAAAGTCAACCAGTTAATCCTGTTTTGCAGGAAGCGGAAGAAGTGCGATCGACCAGAGATACAGAAGTTCGATAAGATAGAATTAGGTTCGCCACTGATTAAGCCAGCGGACTTGCCCTTTCCAGTCAGCAGCTTGTGTTTCTGAAAGCAGGCGATCGAGCGAAGCAATTAGACTAGATAATGTCCAACTGTTTTGAGCAGCCAAAATGATGCCACCATGTTCGGGATAACGCTGAGGTAAAACCTGAAAATCCCGGATATTAAACGTAAAAATACACCGCCCTCGCGCTGTTGCTTCTAGCAATTGAGCCTCATCGCTAGCATCTAAAGCCATCCACTCATTCGGTGTCCGAGTGACATCGTGACTGCGAGATAAAAGGGCGGCTTGCAAAGCTTTAATAGAGGTATCGGCATCTAGATGCAATAGCGGTTTAGACATTAGCAGCTTCGATAATTTGCTCAGCGGCAATAGATGCGTCTATTTCTTGATAGTGAGCCGCATAAAAAGCGAGAACAGCGTTCACTTGAACTTCACTTAAGTCATACTCAGTGGCAATTTGGTTTGGAGAAAAACCCCATTTCTGCGCTGCGATGACTACTGTTTGCACCCGCAACCGAGTGCCGCGCAAAACGGGAACGAGTTCGCCGCTAGCGCCGCGCACATAGGTGATTTCAGGAAAAGCCGGATCGTCATTCCGCTGGTTGAGGGTAGCGACTTTTTCGGCTACAGCCCAGAGGATAAACTGATCGAAGGAAATGCCTTGGAGTGTTGCCAATTTTTCAGCTTCTTGCTGTAACTGAACGGGTAAGTTTAAGGCGTAGGATGTCATTGATATAACTTCGGTTTGCTAAGAGAATTGCAGATGGGCGGTAGTTTAGTTTGAGAGTTTCTCAATTCTTAAAATCTTGGAAAAACTTTAGCTTCTATGTTAGCGCAATATCTCTAGGAGATGTTCGGTGATTATTCAGAGTCCATACCTACTGATAAAAAAGCCGATCGCCCTTTCCCTAAAAACACCAAAGGGCGATCGACTTTTTACCTCAATTAATCTCGACTTACGCACTAGGGCGTAGGTACAGTATTAGAACTTGACAAAAGTAGGAAAGCATGATAAGTGAATTTAGGAGCTTGTTAAATC
>NZ_JAUBRA010000118.1:0-9096 GCF_036701555.1 Microcoleus sp. Pol10D4 | reverse complement strand
TTGACCGTTGTTTCCAGGGGCGGGAATTTCTCCGTACTAGGATGTCTCAACACGTAGATGGTTGTTCTTACTCACTTCTCGATCTGAATACAATATTTCAATAGAAATAGCAACAAAGAAAGACACGGGGACTGAATTCCCCCGTGCCGCTTCCCTCTCAGGGCTGAAGCCACTGAGTTTCCCGCATCCCGTATTAATTTTTATGAGGGAATTGAAAGTACATTGCTGATTTTGCAACACCGGCTCAAAGATAAACCAGAGTGTCCAGGCGTGGTAACGATCAAAGACTATGGCACTTTGCCCAAGGTGGAATGTTTCCCCGGACAACTCAATCAGGTATTCATGAATATTTTGGTTAATGCCCTGGATGCCCTAGATGACAAGAATACCAAACGCTCCTATCAGGAGCTTAAAGACGCCCCGAACCAGATTACAATTCGGACTTCTGCCATCGACAATCAATGGGTGGAGGTTGCGATCGCTGACAACGGAATGGGTATGCCAGACCCAGTGAAGCAGCGCATTTTTGACCCCTTTTTCACCACCAAAGCCATCGGTAAAGGTACGGGTTTGGGGATGTCGATTAGTTATCAAATCATTACTGAAAAACATGGCGGTAAAATCAAGTGTTTTTCTACACCTGGCTCAGGCACTAAGTTTGTGATTCAGATCCCCATTCGGCAACAGACAATTTCAGCACTCCCGATCCCTGCTGAATCTTAACCACTTCGCCTTCAGTGCAGCCCTCAAACAATCTGAGGCGATACCATAATCGATCGGGGTGTCAATTACCGCCAACTGATCGATCTGAAGCCATAAGAATTTTAGAAGCGCGATGCTCAAACAAAAATCGCAATCTTCGCAGAACAAAAACGCTAGAAACCCCAAGAGCGATCCTCTTCGAGGGCTTCGCTAACGTACAGAATTGAAGAGCGATCGCCCGCAGGTAATTTTGAAGTATGGGTTATTGCGATCGAGTGTGGGAAACTAATATTCATCAAATGAATGATTACATATTAATTTGTAGTTTTGGGCAACAATTGATTTAGCGCATCGCACAAGTATCGCTTCACGGTATCCCTACTTGCGCCCACGCCGCTGGGAATGGTAAAGATCATCTCGACAGTTAATAGATTTCCGTCGGGTGAGGCAAAAACATCGATCGGCAAAGCACGCTGAAATGCTGTTGCGGGATTTTCGGCTTTCATGACACCTGTGCTCACATCGGTGCTGATCGTTCTGATGCTCTCGCGGGCTAAAATGGGTCGTAATTGGGAAAATGCTCTCTCTATCGATAACCCCTCAACCTGAACACGTGCAGAAAAGGCGGCACCATTCAAAAAGTCCCCCTTTTTTTGAAAGCTTTCCTCGCAGGTTGTGGCCACAGCGGGGGTGGCTAAACATATGAGAGCTAGAGTCAAGACAAGCGATCGCATATTAGCTTAGTTATAAAAATGAAACGAAACAATCATCAACATTATCATGAACCATCATAGGATGGTTTGGCAAGCGATGCAAATACCTTCGATGGTTTTTAGCATGAGTTGCAGTCTGGTTAGTATTCGCTGCTATTCTAGCAACTATAGAAACTAGAATAATTAAGGTTAAAGACTAAAAGAGCGAGCTATCGTACTTAATTGAAGCTCGTACTGAATAGAATGTCGATTTAATGCTGGATTCTCATTTTTTAACAACATTTCACTCGCTTCACGTAAGTTAGTTAGTAGGCTGTCTAAAGTTTCTCATTGAGAATGCGCTCTCTTAGAAACCGGAAACATAGACTACATATAAATCCGTCTCAGGCTCTTTCGGAACCACCGCAGTAAACGTCCTCATAAATTCTAACTCCAACAGCTTGACTTTCAAGCAAAATCTAATAAAATTAAGTTTAGCATATCTATCACCTTTCTGCGTAAAATCACTTAGAAATAAGCTCAATGACACTACCTAGAGATGCAGCAAGTTTATATCCAATACGGATACGCAATAGTCTAGCATTTGGATGTTTCGCACTCACGTAATCAGCAGCGTATAAAGCATTTTTATCAACTTTATAGTCGCCTGTTTCTATATCCATGATGACCATCTTGCCAACATTCTCTTCTAAGTCTATTTTGGGGAGGATGCTGCTCTTATATAAATGTTTGGCACGAGGCGGGGCTTCTTCACGACTCCAAAGCATGGTTTGCATACATTCCCCCTTTTTTGTAACTTTTGATCCTGTTACGGACGTGGGCTGTATTACGCGAATTCACCATGTTTGTCGAGCGAGTTCTTGGGTTTTACCTGGCGGATACTCAGCCATTGCTGAGGCTGCAAGCTTGGCAAGAGCATCGGGAGAACAAGCATTTGCTGGTTCCCCTCTGGGAGCATCTTCAAGTTCTTCTATAATCGCATCTTGCTCACTTACAGATCAGGTTTTCAACTTAGCGATGATCGCGCGCTCAAGTAACTCAGTCCTGGTTAGCACACTCTTACAATACACCTCTTAAAAAAGTAGGCAAGGCGATCGCGAATTGTACACTTTTAAGAGCAACGATCGCGCCCGGTCGAATCGCTAGAAATATGTTGTAGTACGATGTATAATCCTAAGTTAGAATAATTCAGGCTCAGATACATAATCAGCTACTGGGATGTAAAAAATCTAAAGTCTCAAAAAACTTGAAGCGTCTGGGCCGAGTACGTCCAGAGAACTTTAAACAGATGCTTTAGGTAGTGCGATCTCATAATTTATATGGATGTGCTTGTCCAAGCCCCAATTCTTGCTTCTCCAACTCCCGCAGAGGTATTATAGTTATAATTAAACATTAGATTATGATGCACATTAGCATTGAATGAGGGGAGGAAATATTGGCATTCGCTAACAAGCTAATTCCCTGCTACTTTAAATTTTTTCAACAGTTACTCCAATATCGCTGTCTCATATTCCCATCCATTAATTC
Source organism: Microcoleus sp. Pol10D4 (assembly GCF_036701555.1). Lineage (NCBI taxonomy): Bacteria > Bacillati > Cyanobacteriota > Cyanophyceae > Oscillatoriales > Microcoleaceae > Microcoleus > Microcoleus sp. Pol10D4. Next base: position 6,154 of record NZ_JAUBRA010000118.1, on the reverse strand, counting down.
CAGATCTGAATAATCGAAATAATCGAAATAATCGAAATAACGAATATGAAAACCACGCTGCCCGGTTACAAACTCTTATCGTTGCCCCTTCACGAAGGAGTCAATACAGTTATTTATCGCGGGGTTAGGGAGTTCGAGCCAACTCCGGTTATAGTAAAAACCCTTAAAGCCGAGTATCCCACAATAGAAGAAATCGCGCGGTTGAGACATGAATATAAAATCCTCAAAACTCTGGACATGGCAGGGATTGTCAAAGCTCACTCTTTGGAAAAGCATAATAACGGTCTGGCGCTAATATTAGAAGATTTTGGGGGGAAATCTCTGAAAAACCTAATCGCAGCTAAACACCTTGAAATAATCGAATTTCTAAGTCTGGCAATTCATTTGGCAGACACCCTAGCTCAACTGCATGAAAATAAGATTATCCATAAAGATATTAAACCGCAGAATATCATTATCAACTCCAAAACAGATAAAATTAAAATCATAGATTTTAGCATTTCCACTTACCTAGAGCGAGAAAACCAGAGCCTCAGCAATCCCAACTTGCTAGAAGGCACCCCCGCCTATATGTCTCCAGAGCAAACCGGGCGGATGAATCGCTCAATTGACTACCGCACCGACTTTTACTCATTAGGTGTCACCTTTTATGAAATTTTGACTGGAAAGCTGCCGCATCAAGCCAGCGACCTCCTGGAATTAATTCACTGCCATATCGCTAAAAGACCAGTGCCACCCCATGAGCAAATCCCTGAGATTCCCAAAGCGATTTCTGACATCGTAATGAAATTATTAGCCAAAACTGCTGAAGACAGATACCAAAGCGCCCTGGGGCTAAAAGCTGACCTAGAAATGTGCCGTCATCAACTGCAAAACCATGGGACAATTGGCAACTTCTCAATCGGTAAGAGGGATAAATGTGGACAATTTCTCATCCCGCAAAAACTCTATGGCCGCGAGCAAGAAGTAGCCACTTTGATGACAGCCTTTGAGCGAGTCTCCGGCGGAACCAGCGAAATGATGCTAGTGAGCGGTTACTCAGGGATTGGCAAATCTTCCTTAGTGAATGAAGTTCAAAAACCGATTCTCCGGCAGCGCGGCTATTTTATCTCAGGTAAATTTGACCAGTTAAAGCGAAATATTCCTTATGCTTCTTTGATTCAAGCTTTCGCCGGCTTGATGCGGCATCTGTTAACAGAAAGTTCGGAAAAACTAGCCATTTGGAAAGAGCAACTCTTAGAAGCTTTAGGCTCAAATGGCCAAGTCATAGTAGATGTCATTCCCGAAGTCGAACTGATTGTGGGCCCTCAAGAAGCTGTTCCGCAAGTGGGGGCATCTGAATCCCAGAATCGCTTTAATCGCGTCTTTAAAGAATTCATTCATGTATTTACTAAACCCTCACACCCGCTCGTCGTCTTTTTGGATGACTTACAGTGGGCAGATTCGGCATCGCTCAAGTTGATTCATCTGCTTATTTGTGACCCGGACAGCCAATATTTACTGCTGATGGGAGCCTATCGAGATAACGAAGTAAGTCCGACACACCCGTTGATGCTGACGTTGGATGAGATTCAAAAGAATGGGGCGGTTGTAAATAATATCACCCTCCATCCTTTGGATATTGGCAACGTCAGCTTGTTGGTAGCAGATACCCTCAAGGAGTCTTCCGCTCTGAGAAACCGGGTTTCTGAATTGTCCGAGCTACTTTTCAATAAAACCCAGGGCAATCCTTTCTTCTTGACTCAGATGTTCGCTACTCTGCATCAAGAAAAGCTATTGACCTTTGATTTCAGTGCTGGGCTCTGGCATTGGTCATTGAACCAAATTCAAGCGGTAGGCATCACGGATTATAATGTCGTCGAACTGATTGCCAGAAACATTCAAAAACTCTCGGAGGAGACCCAGGATGTCTTAAAATTAGCCTCCTGTATAGGAGACAAATTTAATTTAGAAGTTCTAGGAATTGTCACTGAAAAATCTCAGTCGGAAACGGCGACTGATTTGTGGGAAGCACTTCAGGCTGGCTTGGTTTTGCCCCTGAGCGAAGCATACAAAATCCCTCTCGTTTTTACCTCCGATGAAATGAGCAGGGAAGTAAATCAGAGAATAGCTCCAGATTCTCCTCTGCTATCATCCTCACCTGCCTCTTTGCCTTACAGCCATAATGCGCCTATCGCTTACAAATTTCTCCATGACAGGGTGCAGCAAGCGGCGTATTCTCTTATTCCAGAATCTCAGAAACAACAGACCCACTTGAAAATTGGTGAACTGCTACTAGAGCATACTCCAGCAGAGGAGATTGAAGAAAATATCTTTGAAATTGTCAATCAATTAAATGTTGGGGCTGATTTTATCACCGACCAGGCAAAAAAAGATCGTCTAGCCCGATTAAATTTGATAGCAGGTAAAAAAGCTAAGGCAGCAACAGCTTATGAAACTGCCGCCCGACAACTACGGATGGGGCTAGAACTCCTCAGAGAAGATAGCTGGGAAACTCAGTATGACCTGACGTTCCCTCTGTATGCGGAAGCGGCGGCGGTGGAATTTCTAAACATCAACTTCGAGCGAGCAAAAATGCTGTCTGAGGAGGCTCTCAAACACGCCAAAAATCGGCTCGAAAAAGTCAAAATTCATGAAATAAAAATGGAGTTTTATTCCCAGCAAAACCAGATGCAAGTCGCGTTAGATATCGCGCTGCAAATTCTAAGTCTGCTGGGTGTCTCCCTTTGTCCCGAACCTCCACAAGAGATGAATACTGAGGCGTTAGCTAATCTGCCAGAAATGACGGATATCAATAAACTGATGGCTATGGGGATATTATTGAAATCCGCTGCTCTTGCTCATCATGTGGCTCCTGCCTTATATCCGCAATGGCCATTTACAATGATTCATCTTTGTATTCAATATGGTAATTCACCCCAGGCCGCTTCCGGGTATACGGTTTATGGTTTGCTTTTGTGCGGGCCACTGGGTAAAATAGACGCGGGATATCGATTTGGACAACTAGGTTTAAATTTGTTGGATCGATTTGAGACAAATGAACTGAAATCTTACGTCTATCTAGTTTTTAATGCTCATATTAGACACTGGAAAGAGCATGGCAAGAAAACCTTAGCGCCATTGCTGGAGGGAATTCAAAGCTGCATCGAAACTGGAGAATTACAAAATGTTGGTTATAATTCTATCTACTATTGCGATCATATATTTTTTACAGGTCAACCGCTGGAATTTGTGGCTCAGAAGCAGGCGCAATATCTTGATTTACTCCTAAAACTCAAACAAGATTCGCATATTCCTTATTTGAAAACCTGGAGAGTAATGGTATTACAATTACTCGCCGCCTCGGAAGAGGAATATATGCTTAAGGGCGAAATTTTGAATGAAGAAGAACTCCTGCAACAGTCAATTGCTGAAAATAAACATATGTTTATTTTTGTTGCTCACCTGACAAAATTTATGCGACTTTATTTGTTTAAAGATTACGCTCAGTCAGTGAAAAGCGCCAGCGAAGCAGAAAAATATAAAGAAGGTGCACCGGCGCTGATGAGTGGTGCGGAACACAATTTCTACTATTCTCTGGCCCTCCTGGGTCAATATCCCCAAGTTTCCAGCAGCGACCAAGAAGAATCTTTGAAGCAAGTGGCGAAAAATCAAAAACAAATGCAGCAATGGGCAGTTCACGCTCCTGCAAATTATCAACACAAGTACGAGTTAGTGGAGGCGGAGAAAGCGCGGGTATTGGGAAAAATTGGCAAAGCGATGGAGTATTATGACGCCAGTATTCAAGGAGCCAGAGAACAGGGATACATTCAGGAAGAAGCCCTAGCTAATGAACGGGCCGCCGAGTTTTATTTTTCTCGCGGGCGGGAGAAGATAGCAGAGATTTATTTGACGGATGCTTACTATGGCTATGTTCGCTGGGGAGCGAAAGCAAAAGTGCAGGATTTATCAAAAGAATATCCTGAATTCTTCTCGCGAATACTGACTAAAGAAGTCCCCAACTTCGACATATCACGGACGACCAGCTCGACGACTACGGGGAGTTTTGCAGCACTGGATTTAGCCTCTGTGATGAAATCTTCTCAAGCTATTTCTGGCGAAATTGTTCTGGAAAGTCTGCTTTCTAAGTTATTGAAAATTGCCATGGAGAATGCTGGGGCAGAAAAAAGCTACTTGATTTTAGAAAAAGATGGTCAACTGGTTGTAGAAGGGACGGCCAGCCTAGATAATGATGAGGTAGTAGTGCTGCAATCCACACCAATAGAAACGAGTCAGAAATTGCCGTTTTCTATCCTCAATTATGTGGCTAGAACTCAGAAAAATGTGGTATTAAATGATGCAATCCAGGAGGGTATTTTTACCAGGGATAGCTATATTGTTAACGCCCAACCCAAGTCAGTTTTATGTATGCCGGTCGTCCATCAAGGAAAGCTCATTGGTCTGCTTTACTTGGAAAATAATCTGACAAGGAGTGCGTTTACTCCCGATCGCCTGGAAGTTTTAACCGTGCTCTGTTCTCAAGCGGCGATTTCGCTGGAAAATGCTCGACTCTATGCCAATTTGTCTGAGGCGACTGACAGCCTGAAACAAGCCAATGAGCAATTAGAAGATTACAGCCGAACTTTAGAACATAAAGTGGAAGAGAGGACGCAGGAATTAAAGGAAAAAAATCTGCTCCTGAGCCAGGAAATTCGCGATCGCGTGCAGATAGAGCAAGCTCTGCGACTATCAGAAGCGCAATTAAAAAAACAAGCCGAACAACTAGAGCTTTCTTTCCAAGAACTCAAGCGCACCCAGACCCAGCTAATTCAGACTGAGAAAATGTCCTCACTGGGACAGATGGTTGCAGGGGTTGCCCACGAAATCAATAACCCGATTAACTTCATATATGGCAACCTGAGTCACGTCAGGACTTACTGTGAAGACATACTAGGACTGGTGAAACTCTATCAAGAACAATACCCCCACCCCACAGCAGCGATTGTTGAGGATATGGACGCAATCGAATTAGATTTCTTGATGGAAGACTTACCCAAAGTGCTGGATTCGATGAAGGTGGGGGCAGACCGAATTCGCGAAATTGTCCTCTCCCTGCGAAACTTCTCGCGACTGGATGAAGCGGAAATGAAAGAGGTCGATATCCATGAGGGCATCGATAACACCCTACTGATTTTGCAGCACCGACTGCAAGCTAAACTAGACCAGCCTGCTATTCAAATAATTAAAGAGTACGGCCCGCTGCCGCTGGTGGAGTGCTATGCCGGCCAACTGAACCAGGTGTTTGTAAATTTACTGGCGAATGCGATTGACACTCTCAATGACCAAAGAGGGCCGCGGGCGATCGCAATTCGCACCTCAGTGGGGTATGGGGAAGAAAAATCCCCGATTTCCAATCCCCCCCTTACGGAAAGCTCTACAGTTTCTTCGGCTGAGGTGGATTCCCCCAACCTCGGCCCGACCCGCAAAGCTCCCCAATTTGTTGTGATTCGCATTTGCGACAATGGCCCCGGTATGACAGAGGAAGTTAACCGGCGGCTGTTCGATCCGTTCTTCACGACGAAACCTGTAGGGAAGGGCACTGGTCTGGGGCTGTCAATCAGCTACCAGATTGTGGTAGAAAAACACCGCGGACAGTTGAAGTGTTTTTCTCATCCCGGTGAGGGGGCAGAGTTCATCATTCAGATTCCTATTCGACAGAACTATCAAGCATTGGCTGTCCAAAGCCAAACCTGATGAGTAGTTGTTATTGGTATTTCCAGGGATTCGATGGCAGGGATTGTGTCGGGATTTGTGCGATCGCAGAACTCTCAAACAAGCTTGCCTTAGCGCTTAACAGCAAGACTGAGACGACAAGGGCAATGAGCAAGAAGCGGAGAACGATCGAGCGATCGCGGAACAGTGATTGCAGCCTTTGAGATCTCACAGCACCTCTCCTCTGATTGTTTGCAGCCTAAATTTCCGGCATTTCGCATCTGAGAAGTAAAAAAAAGATGCTTCAAATTGGCGGACGATTTGATCGTGTTTTACCAGGCAGTTCTAAAACTTTCCTCTCTCTACAGAATTAAGTTGAAGGATAGAACCCACATTCCGCAGGTCTTTAAATAGAATTGATGGTTATAAAATTTAAAAATTCAAGCCTGAAGTGATTACTCGG
>NZ_JAUBRA010000117.1:0-9399 GCF_036701555.1 Microcoleus sp. Pol10D4 | reverse complement strand
AGAGTTGAATTCCTTGACGGGGTAGATTCATATATCTCTTTTTTTGTCAACTTCTAATACTGTACCGACGCTCTAGGACTTTCATAAACCGGGTTTTTTCCAGAGTCTGTGGGCTGTAACGAAGTCCGATCGCAAAAACCCGGTTTCTCGCCAGTCACCCACAAATCAAAGAAACCGGGTTTTTCACCAAATCTTCGCCTGTAACCAAATATTCTCGCAAAAACCCGGTTTCTGCCCACCCACCCATCAAATACAAAACAACTGCCGACAGCCAAAACCGTCAACAGTTGTTTTATATATTCAATGCGGATGGCGAGACTCGAACTCGCAAGGACATAATGCCACACGCACCTCAAGCGTGCGCGTATACCAATTCCGCCACATCCGCTCTTTCTAGCAATCTCCGGGATTTTTGCGTTACCAGTTAAAGATTCACAGGTTGAGGTTCCTGACATTTAACTTGTGACTTGCCCTTTTAGACCGCCGATTTACAATCATAGCACCACTACCAGCAAAATGTAAAATAAATTTTTGTGAACAATTTCTGGAAAACGATTATCCAGAACATACCGAAAGGCATTATTGTACAGAATATTGAGTGAATTAAGCAGCGAAGATGGGGTTCTCGAAAATTTTAATCGCTAATCGGGGAGAAATAGCTCTCCGCATATTGCGGACCTGCGAGGAAATGGGGATTGCCACGGTCGCCGTACACTCCACCGTAGATAAACACGCCCTGCACGTCCAGTTGGCAGACGAAGCCGTTTGCATCGGCCCCCCCACCAGCAGCAAAAGCTATTTAAACATCCCCAACATCATCGCGGCAGCCCTGACACGCAACGCCGCAGCCATTCACCCCGGTTACGGCTTCCTCGCCGAAAACGCCCGATTTGCCGAAATCTGCGCCGACCATCAAATTACCTTCATCGGCCCGTCTCCGGCAGCCATGCGGGCGATGGGCGACAAATCCACCGCCAAAGAAACCATGCAGCGAGTGAAAGTCCCCACAGTTCCCGGTAGCGAAGGATTGCTGGCGGACGATCGCGAAGCTTTGTCAATCGCCCGCGACATCGGCTATCCTGTGATGATCAAAGCCACAGCCGGCGGTGGTGGTCGGGGGATGAGGCTAGTGAGAGAAGCATCCGAACTCCCCAAACTATTCTCCGCCGCCCAAGGCGAAGCCGATGCAGCCTTCGGCAACCCCGGACTTTACCTCGAAAAATTCATCGAAAGACCCCGCCACATCGAAATCCAAATCCTCGCCGACAACTACGGTAACGTCATCCACCTCGGCGAGAGAGATTGTTCGATTCAGCGCCGACACCAGAAACTCCTCGAAGAAGCCCCCAGCCCAGCCCTCACCCAGAAACTGCGAGATCAAATGGGTCACGCCGCCGTCGCCGCCGCCAAATCCATCAACTACACGGGTGCGGGCACTGTCGAATTTCTGCTTGACAAATCGGGCAAGTTCTACTTCATGGAAATGAACACCCGCATCCAAGTAGAACATCCCGTCACCGAGATGATTACAGGTCTCGACTTGATAGCCGAACAAATTAGGATCGCCCAAGGAGAAAAACTGCAAATCAAGCAAAACCAAGTAATTCTCAACGGCCACGCGATCGAGTGCCGCATCAATGCCGAAGACCCCGATCGCAACTTCCGCCCTCACCCCGGCATAATCAGCGGTTATTTGCCTCCCGGTGGCCCCGGCGTGCGGATGGACTCTCACGTCTACACCGATTACGAAATACCGGCTTACTACGATTCTTTAATCGGTAAAATAATTGTATGGGGGCGCGATCGACCGACCGCCATCTGCCGGATGAAGCGGGCATTGCGGGAATGCGCCATCACCGGTGTCCCCACCACCCTGGGCTTCCACCAAAAAATCCTCGATTCCCCCGAGTTTCTCAGTGGCGAAGTTTACACCAATTTCGTCGAACAGTTCTTGAACCAAAACAGTCATTAGTCAATCGGTTTTGGATTTGGGATTTGGGATTTTGGATTGAACAATTGAAGAAAGCAACCCCACGGATCAATCCGGGGGTTTTTACCCAAACTGCTTTCAGTCAACCGTCAACAGTCAACAGTCAACAGTCAACCGTCAACCGTCAACCGCCAACTCTTACATCATCATCGTCAGTAGCCCTTGCTGACCGAGAATCATTTCTCGCAGCAAGCTACAGATACCCACCCAAATAATCGGCGTAATGTCCACCCCGCCGATCGGCGGTACAATCTTTCTAGTTACGGCTAAAAAAGGTTCCGTCGGCCAAGCAATCAGACTCAACGGCAACTTGCTCAGGTTCACCTCGGGATACCAAGTCAGGACGATCCGAAAAATAAACAGCAAGGTCATCACGACTAGGACAGAGCCCAGAATCCAACTTGCAACGGTAATACCAGTCATGGGTCTTATCTCGAAATTTTAAGTTTTGTTAAGTCTGCTATTCATAATTTTAACCGTTTCACAGGTGCGATCGAAAGTATAAAATTAATAAAAATCAAATTGTTGTAACAAAGGCTTTGAATCTATGACTCCTTCTCTCGCGAACTTTTTGTACAGCCTGCTGATCGGCGTGACAGTGGTAGTGATTCCAGCAACGATCGCCCTGATCTTCATCAGCCAAAAAGACAAAATCAAGCGCACCTAAAAAGTCAGCGGGTTTCTAAGTCCGGCGCTGCAAGTATATTGTGGGCTACAAGTCGGGCATTTCCCCGATCCGAGAAACCTCGGCTGCCAGCAACTGTCAAGGCAAAACCTTCAGTTGACTGCCAAGCTGAGGTTTTTTCCCGTTAAACTCATTATTATACTCACTTCCCAAGCTGAAACCCTGACCGGACGCTGCCCCAGAAAGCACAGTCGGGCTGACAGACTTAATGATAGATGTAAAATCTAACTCGTTAACATAGGAAAGACATAGGAGATAGGCTAATGGTCAATTTAGGATTGAACTGGAGCAGCCTGTTAGGGATTATCCTAGCAGTAGCAGGGGCAGGACTGTATTTTCTGCGATCGTGGCGTCCCAAACTAGCCCGAGACCACGATATTTTTTTTGCAGCCGTCGGCCTGCTGTGCGGCGGTATTCTGTTATTTCAAGGATGGCGGCTTGACCCAATTTTGGCATTCGGTCAATTTCTGCTGGCAGGTTCCGCCATATTTTTTGCAGCAGAAAGCATTAAGCTGCGAGGAGCGACCACAGCCCAAGCCAAAAGTCGCGCCCAATACATAGATGAAGACCGACCGGTCAGCAACGCCTACGGTTACGACGGCTACGATGCCGACATGGAACAGCTAGAACCAGAGGAAGACTATCCGCAGCGTCCCCGGATCAGAGGCAGCCAAGACTACCGTTCCTCTCGGGAAGCCTACGACGACGAACCCCGCCGCCGCCCCTCGAATCGCAACGGCAGCGTTAACACCGGACGGCCCGACTCGCCCGATCGAGCCTCGCGCAAACGTCCCTCTCGCCCAGAAGCCCCGCCTGCCCAAGAGTCTGACAACTGGGACGTTTCAGACAACCCCGAAGAAAGACCGACCCGCAGCCGCAGCAGTCGCCCCCCTGCTTCGGAAAACCGCAGTTCCGATACGCCGCCGAGAACCAAAAAACCCCGTCCTACGGAATCATCCAGGTCTCGCCCCAGCAACCGCGACGTGGAAGCACCGCCGTCAGACTACGTGGAGTATCGACCTGTAGAATACCCGGAAGACCAACCGGATAATTCCCCCAGTTTCGACAAATAGGCAAACACTAAGTAGATGGGTGAAACTCAACATTTCTCGTACCCGCAGGCAAAAAAATCAGTTGCGTTTATTGATGCCCATCTACTTATTCTCAGATATGAAAGTGCTCAAAAAGACTGTAAATTGCGAGGGTGAAACCCCAGCCAAACATAGATATATACAAATAAAAGCTAATTTTATTCAAAAATTATTTTGACATACCTAATCTGTGGAACTAATCGACAGCATAATAATCTAAATATAAAATCCCCAATCTTAAATCAGCAAGATGCCATTACTCGAAATAGGAGATCCGGCTCCCTGGTTTTCCGTTCCTTCTACAAATAACCCCTTATTTCATTTCCCGACTGTTGGCGGCCGGCGAGTCGTGCTGTTTTTCTTTGCCAGCGCAGCTTTTGAACAAATCCAAGTTATCCTCAAAAGCTTTCAAGAGCTTTCAGAAGAATTCCAAAGCTTGCAAGTAGCGCGGTTCGGAGTGAGCGTTGACCCAGCAGACAAAGAACTAAACAGACCGACAACAATTGCTCCGTCATTCATCTTTTTCTGGGACTTACACAAACAAGTCAGTCAGCAGTATGGTGTTTGCCGAGATGTCGAACAAAATGGAGTTGCCGGAGTTCACTATGCACCCCAAACTTTTGTTCTCAACGAAAACCTTCAGGTAATTAATATTTTGCCGATGGGTGAACCGCACCAACACGCCCAGCAAGTATTAGACTTTATTCAAACTTTGCCCCCAATTGAGGAAGCCCGATCAGCCACTCGCCACGCCCCGGTGTTGGTAATTCCTAACGTTTTGGACAAAGCATCTTGCCGCAGTTTGATCGATATGTACAAAACTCACGGTGGAAGTCCTTCGGGCTTTATGAGGCAAATAGGCGGGAAAACAGTGGGTCTGCACGACGACACTTTCAAGAAGCGCCGAGATTTCTTTATTCAAGACGAGGATTTCCAGCGACAATTGAGTGCGATTATTCTGCGCCGGGTGCTGCCGGAAGTAGAGAAAGCTTTTCAGTTTACAATTACCAGGTTTGAACGGTATTTGATAGGTTGTTACGATGCTGACAGCGGCGGTTATTTTCGGCCGCACCGCGACAACACTAGCAAAGCTACGCTGCACCGAAGGTTTGCGATGACGCTAAACTTGAATGTGGGAGAGTACACGGGGGGATTTTTACGGTTTCCAGAGTACGCGCCGCACGGTTATAAAGGTGATTCTGGCACGGCGATTATTTTTTCGTGTTCTTTGCTGCATGAAGCGACGCCGGTGATTAGCGGCCAGCGTTTTGCTTTGCTGTCTTTTTTCTACGGCAATGAGGATGCTGCGGTACGACAAACTAATTTTAAGTATTTAGCTGCTGATTCAGATTCCCGAATTGGAGAACCGGCGTAAGGAATGTCACTACCGTGGTGCAAGTCCTAAAATAATTACAAAAGGTAGTTAGCGGTTAGCCACAAAACCTAATTTCTAGCTACCGATCGCTAAATACTAAATCGATCGCCATGAATTTCACACTTCTAAGTTTAGCAGTATCGGGAATTTTAACGGTTGGGGTTGCAGCCAGCGCCAGTGCGGTTGTTACGAGCTCTCCTGTGCGGCAATCAGCAGATTTAACGGCATTTAATGCGGTGCATTCCCAGGGTGCGATCGCCCAAACAGTCGAAGAACAAACCAATATTCGAGTCTACGAAAAGGCTAGTCCGGCGGTTGTTACAGTCGATACAGATAAATCTAACGGCAGTGGCACAATTATCAGCCCCGACGGCATGGTGTTAACGAACGCCCACGTTGTTTCGGCAGGCGGTACCGTCAATATCATTTTGTCAGACGGTACAAAACTTGTCGCCGATGTCGTCGGATTCGGCGAAGACGGTCTAGACTTAGCCGTGGTGAAGATTCGCGATCAAAACAATTTGCCCACTATTCCTTTAGCCCGTCCCGGTTTGGTGAAAGTCGGGCAACAAGCATTTGCGATCGGGAATCCCTTCGGTCAATTTCAAGGTACTTTGACAGTCGGAATCGTCAGCCGCATCGACCAGCAGCGTGGCTTAATTCAAACTGACGCCGCCATCAATCCCGGCAATTCAGGAGGCCCTCTGCTCAACAGTTCAGGAGAATTAATCGGCGTCAATACTTCTATTTTTACTCGCGGTCGGGGCGGTGGCAGTATCGGTATCGGTTTTGCAATTTCAGCAGACAAAGTACCCGCTTTCCTGACAGCGGTACGAGAAGGGCGAGCTCCCCGCGTGGCTCAAGCCCGATCGCCCTTTGGTGGCAACAAATCACCTCAAAAAGTTGCGTTAAACGGGCCCGCCGTCAGCGGCCTCCTCACCGACAAGTCTAGCGTTCTGCCCACCGACAACAGCTTTTTTGATCTCTACTCGTTTGAGGGAAAAGCGGGCCAGCAAATCACAATAGAAATGAAAAGTCAAGAAATTGACCCTTATTTAATTTTGCTCGGGCCCAACCAGCGCGAAATCGCCCAAGACGATGACGGGGCAGGCAGTAAAGACGCCAGAATTACAGTCAGGCTGCCAGCAGACGGGACTTACACGTTAGTGGCAAATTCCTACCAAGCTAAGCAGTCAGGGGCTTATACGTTAGAACTGAAAGCGAGTGCTCCTACCGCGCCTTCTCGGGCGATTTTGCAAGAAGAAGGCGCTTTAGTCGCAGGCGGCCCAGTATTGCCGTCTGACAACAGTCTGTATCGAGAGTATACTTTTGAAGGTCGATCGGGTCAGTCTGTAGCCATTTCCCTCGAAAGTACAGATTTCGATCCCTATGTGGCTATCTTTGACCCTAACGGCCGATTAGTGGCAGAAAATGACGATGAGAGCGATTCGACTAAAAATGCGTTTCTGACCGTTACTTTGCCCGCTACGGGTCGCTATCGCGTAATTGTCAATGCTTACGATGCTTCGGGTCGGGGTCGTTACACTCTAACAGTCCGGTGAAAATTGGGCATGGGGCGTGGGGCATTGGCAAAACAGGGCATTGGTAGCACCTAACCAATAATCCATGACTACGGACTACTGACTACTGACTTCTTCCTTCCTTCTTCGTTGCAAACCGAGGTAATTCATGCGTCAAGTTAGATTTTGGGCGATCGCGCCAATTGCTCTACTAGCTACTTTTTCTGGCAAGCCGACTGTCTCGCCGCTAGTTTCAAATTTAGGTGGAGTTGCTAACAGTAGTTCCCCCCTCATTTCAGGAGAAATTCCTCAAAATTTACCTAACGCGAAGCCTGCTGGCAAGGGGGTTTTAGCTCAAGCAAGCCCCAACCCGTCGCCATCACCACAAAGTTCGCCAACTCAGAGTCCAACTGTAGAACCTCCGCCGAGTCCTGATGCGGGTTCATCTAAAGTCATCTTAGAGCAAAACGGAGAACTCAGCCCTGCTAAGTCTTCTGTACTGCCCTCTGACAGCAGTTTGTACGACGAGTATACCTTTGAAGGCACTCAGGGTCAGAAAGTGGTTGTTACCGTAGAAAGTACCGAGTTTGATACTTATCTCGCTATTTTCAACTCCCAGGGCGAGCTACTAGCAGAAAATGATGATGCGACGCAACAAAATTCCAATTCAGAGCTTACTGTTACCTTGTCTGCGAACGGTCGCTATCGCGTCATTGTCAATGCTTACGATCCGCCTCCAAAAGGTAGAGGCAAGTACAGTTTGACCGTCCGTGAAACAACGGGAAATTAGTTTGAACAAAACTTGGGAGTCAGGGCACGGCATTGCCGTGTCCCTATAATTCCAAGACGATCGCACTACAAGCAACTGCGATCGACTTTAGTAAATTCATGTGTTTCTATGTAGGGCTTGCTGAATCAGTGTCAAAAGGTTACACCAAAAGGGTTAAGAGAGGGTACAAGCGAGTTAGGTGCAAGATAAACAGGTAAAATAGCACAAAACCCTTGCATCACCACCTGCAATCGTGTACCGAAAAGTTGAGCTGGCCCCACAACCCCCATCCGAGTTTGAACTGCCCTTCGGAGGCAGCTTGTCACGAGATAACCGTTGGGTCAAAATGACCCAAGTAATCCCGTGGTCAGAATTTGAAGCAGAATATGCTAAAAACTTCCCCACAGAAATGGGCTTAAGGGCTAAATCCTTTCGGATGGCATTGGGGGCATTGATCATTAAAGAGAAACTCGGAATTAGCAATCGTCCAAGAGTAGAACAAATTCGCGAAAACCCATATCTACAATACTTTATCGGTCAATCAACCTACAGTAATGAACTACCCTTTGACCCATCACTATTAGTTCACTTTCGGCAACGAATCAGTGGGAACTTAATTAATAAAGTGAACGAAAAAATGGTCAAAAAAATGCGTGAAACTACCTCAGTTAAAACCGAAAAAAAAAGGATTCGGACGCAAAAAATGAGTTACCCAATCAAGGAAAATTAATCATAGATGCAACCTGTACCCCAGCCGACATTAGCTATCCGACCCACTTAGGAATATTAAATCGAGCCAGAGTTCATACCGAAAAAATCATCGACATTCTCTATAAGTCTCTCAAAGAAAAAATCAAGAACAAACCCAGAACCTACCGGAAAATAGCCAGAAAAGACTACTTAGCAGTAGCAAAACAAAAACGTCCCACCCGGAAAAAAAAGACAAGCAATTAAGAAACAACTGCAATATATCAAAATAAACCGGGATCTTATTGAACAGCTAATCGAGTCAGGTGCTCCCTAGAAAATCCGAATAAAAAGCAATATAAAACCTTGTTAGTTGTAGCTGAGGTTTATAGTCAACAGCTCTGGTTATTTGAAAATAACAAACAGAGCATAGAGGATAGAATAGTAAGTTTAAGCCAACCCCATATCCGTCCCATTGTTATAAGAAAAGCGGGGAAACCAGTAGAGTTTGGAGCTAAACTATCAGCGAGTTGCTTTGAAGGATATGTATTTTTAGACCGGATGAGTTGGAATAACTTTAACGAATCGGGAGACTTAAAAGCCCAAATAGAAGCGTATTATGCCTTCACAGGATACTATCCAGAATCAGTCCATGCAGATCGCATTTATCGAAATCGAGAAAACCGAGCATTGTGTAAAGAAAGAGGAATTAGAATTAGTGAACCGCCTTTAGGAAGACCTCCAGCTAATGTGAGCAAAGAAACCAAAAAACAAGCCTGAGAAGATGAAAGAATTAGAAATGCGATTGAAGGAAAATTTGGACAAGGAAAACGAAGATTCAGCTTGAATCGGGTCATGGCAAAACTTGATAATACTTTTGGTACAGCTATTGCTATTACTTTTTTAGTAAGCTGTTGTACCTTTAAATACGGTATAATAAAAAAGGAGTTTAGTCAATCTATACAAGAATGCCAGCTAAAAACCATCTCAATCCCCAACAAATAGAGAAACTACAAAAAGCCTTAAGAGAAGAAGAAAAGGCAAATGTCAGAGAAAAACTTCTGATTTTATTATTACTTAATGACGGCAAAACACAATCTAAAATCGCTGATTTTTTGGGTTGTTGAGTCAACACAGTATCTTATTGGTGTATGAAGGGAGACCCCGACAATCTAGAAAGTCTAATAGATGAAAGGATGAAGGGAAATCACAAAAAAGCCACAGATAAATATATAGATATGTTATTATAGGCCATAGAAAAAGAGCCTCAATAATTAGGATA